>NZ_JBEXNT010000003.1:0-11156 GCF_040611255.1 Kitasatospora sp. NPDC002965
TGCCCCGCGGGGCAGAGCCGGACGGCCCCGGGGGACGTCCCGCAGGCCCGTCGGGGCGGGCCGGGCGGCGCGCTCGCGGGCCCGGACGCCCCCCGGGGTCGTCCGGTGCCTCCCGGGAACCATTACCCTGGGGGCGTGGCAGCCGTCGATCCTTCCGAAGAGCTCAAGAACCTCGAAACGACCATGGGGTCGATCGAGGCCGTCCTCGACCTGGACAAGATCCGGGCCGACATCGCGGTCCTGGAGGAGGAGGCAGCGGCCCCCAACCTGTGGGACGACCTCGCGAACGCGCAGAAGGTGACCAGCAGGCTCTCCTTCCTCCAGGGTGAACTGCGCAGGGTCGAGGGCCTGCGCAGCCGCATCGACGACCTGGGCGTCCTGTTCGAACTGGCCGAGGCCGAGAACGACGCGGACACCCGCGTCGAGGCCGAGACCGAGCTGGCGGCCGTCGGCAAGGCGGTCGAGGAGCTGGAGGTCCGCACCCTCCTCTCCGGCGAGTACGACGCCCGTGAGGCGCTGATCAACATCCGTGCCGAGGCCGGTGGCGTGGACGCCGCCGACTTCGCCGAGCAGCTCATGCGCATGTACCTGCGCTGGGCCGAGCGCCACGGGTACCCGACCGAGGTCTACGACACCTCGTACGCGGAGGAGGCCGGCATCAAGTCCGCCACCTTCACCGTCAAGGCCCCGTACGCCTACGGCACCCTCTCGGTCGAGCAGGGCACCCACCGCCTGGTCCGCATCTCGCCCTTCGACAACCAGGGCCGCCGGCAGACCTCGTTCGCCGGTGTCGAGGTGCTCCCGGTCGTCGAGCAGTCCGACCACGTCGACATCGACGAGGGCGAGCTGCGCATCGACGTGTACCGCGCGTCCGGCCCGGGCGGTCAGGGCGTCAACACCACCGACTCGGCGGTGCGCATCACGCACCTCCCGACCGGCGTGGTGGTCTCCTGCCAGAACGAGCGCTCGCAGATCCAGAACAAGGCGTCCGCGATGAACGTCCTCCAGGCGAAGCTGCTGGAGCGGCGCCGCCAGGAGGAGCGGGCGGCGATGGACGCCCTCAAGGACAGCGGCAGCTCCTGGGGCAACCAGATGCGCTCCTACGTGCTGCACCCGTACCAGATGGTCAAGGACGTCCGGACCGAGTACGAGGTCGGCAACCCGCAGGGCGTGCTGGACGGCGACATCGACGGCTTCATCGAGGCCGGCATCCGCTGGCGCAAGCAGCGCGAGACCGCCGCGCAGCAGTAGGACGGCGGTTCCCCGCGCAACAGCGGAACCGCGGACCAGTGAGACGGAGAGGCCCCGACCGGCAAGCGGTCGGGGCCTCTCCGATGTGGTGCGTCCCGGTCAGGCCAGCGCCTGCCGCGCGAGCAGCGCCACCGCGAGCAGTCCGGCCAGGACGGCCAGCAGCATCGCGGGGGAGAGCGCGGCGAACGGGTTCTGCTGCTCCTGCAGCCTGGCCCGGGTGGCACGGCACGTGGGGCAGCGGCCCTCGCTCACTCGGCCGTTGCAGTTGGCGCACACCAGATGGTCGCAGGTCATGCGATCTCCTCCTCGCTGCTACAGCCAACGCACCGGACCGGGCCTTGGTTCCTTCATGTGCCCTGTGCGGGGGATCGGTCAACCCCGACCGCCACCTCCACTCTGCCAGGTTCTCCGCATTCCGGCCCCCGGGCTGTGAGATGGCTCCCAATATTCGGGGCAAAGCCGGTCATTCTCCCCCGGGTTTCCGGTTCCGTCGAGGCCTGAGCCTGCGAGCGCGGTGTCGCTTCGCGTATGGTCCCAAGCCGGGAGCGGCCCTTTCGCTCCCCTCGCCCGCCCCTGGGCCGGGCAAGCCGAGGGGTGGACCGACCGAGGACTGGCGCCGCCTAGGATGGCCTCCGTGATGCAGCCGTGATCAGATTCGACAACGTCTCCAAGACCTATCCCAAGCAGAATCGTCCCGCCCTGGACAACGTCTCGCTGGAGATCGAGAAGGGTGAGTTCGTCTTCCTGGTCGGCTCGTCCGGCTCGGGCAAGTCCACCTTCCTGCGCCTCTGCCTGCGCGAGGAGCGCCCCAGCACGGGCGAGGTGCACGTGCTCGGCAAGGACCTGGGCAAGCTCTCCAACTGGAAGGTGCCGCACATGCGCCGCCAGCTGGGCACCGTCTTCCAGGACTTCCGCCTGCTGCCGAACAAGACGGTCTCGCAGAACGTGGCCTTCGCCCTCGAAGTGATCGGCAAGCCGAAGAGCGCCATCAACAAGGTGGTGCCCGAGGTGCTCGACCTGGTCGGCCTCGGCGGCAAGGAGGACCGCATGCCGGGCGAGCTGTCCGGTGGTGAGCAGCAGCGCGTGGCGATCGCCCGGGCGTTCGTGAACCGCCCGATGCTGCTGATCGCGGACGAGCCCACCGGCAACCTCGACCCGCAGAACTCGATCGGCATCATGAAGCTGCTCGACCGGATCAACCGCACCGGCACCACCGTGCTGATGGCCACCCACGACCAGGCCATCGTCGACCAGATGCGCAAGCGCGTCATCGAGCTCGACAAGGGGCTGCTGGTCCGCGACCAGGCCCGCGGCGTCTACGGATACCAGCACTGATCCCTCAGCGCTGAGCCCGTGGGCAGCCCGCCCGCCTCGCCCGACCAGCAGTACCGACCCTGGAGTTGTTGAACGCATGCGCGCCCAGTTCGTCCTGTCGGAGATCGGTGTGGGTCTCCGCCGCAACCTGACGATGACCATCGCGGTGGTCGTCAGTGTCGCGCTCTCCCTCGCCCTCGCCGGTGCCTCGCTCCTGGTCCGGGACCAGGTGAACTCCATGAAGGGGTACTGGTACGACAAGGTCGAGGTCAGCATCTACTTCTGCACCAAGTCGGACGCCCGCAACTCGCCGCAGTGCCAGGCGGGCGCGGCCACCGACCAGCAGATCGCCGAGATCAAGACCCAGCTGGACAAGATGGACTCGGTGGTCCAGTCCTCGACCTTCGAGAACTCCGCCGAGGCGTACAAGCACTGGAAGGAGATGAACCCGGACAACCCGCTCATCTCCGTCCTCGGCCCGGAGGCCATCCCGCAGTCCTGGCGGGTGAAGCTCAAGGACCCGACCAAGTACGACGTCATCCAGAGCGCCTTCGCCGGCAAGCCCGGCGTGAAGTCGGTCGAGGACCAGCGGAAGATCCTGGAGAACCTCTTCGGTCTGCTGAACGGTCTGCAGACGGCGGCGTTCGTGATCATGGTGCTGATGCTCTTCGTCGCCCTGCTGCTGATCGTCAACACCGTCCGGGTGTCGGCGTACAGCAGGCGGCGTGAGACCGGCATCATGCGCCTGGTCGGTGCCTCGAACTTCTACGTGCAGATGCCGTTCATCGCGGAGGCCGCGTTCTCCGCGCTGCTCGGTGCGGTGATGGCCTCCGGCCTGCTGCTCTGCGGCCACTTCTTCGTCCACAGCTGGCTGGCCGAGCGGGTCCAGTTCATCAACTTCATCGGGCTCGGCTCGGTGCTGGCGGTGATACCGCTGCTGGTGGTGGTCGGCATGGCGATGGCCGGCATCGCGGCCTTCTTCACCCTGCGGAAGTACCTCAAGGTCTAGCACCGCCTCAAGGCCCGGCACCGCGCCGGGCCACCCGTCGGCCCCGGCACCGCGCCGGGCCCGACGGCTCAGAGGGCCCCGGCGGCCCCGGACGGCACTGCGCCGTCCGGGGCCGCCGCCGTTCCGCCGCCGACCGTTCCGGCCCGGTGTGCTCCGCGCTGCGCCTACACTCCGATTCCATGCCAGTAACTCCGCGCGGGGCCCGTCAGGTGGCCACCCTCAGCCTGGTGTTCGGTGTGGTGCTGCTGGCCGGCGCCGCCACCGGCGCCTGGGGGGAGCCGGGCACGCCGGGCCGGCCGCCGTCGGCGGACACCGCCCGGGTCGCCGCCGCGACCCTCGGGGCGGGCCAGGACCCGGCCGGCGCCGACCTGTCCGAACAGCAGGCCGAGCACCTCATCGGTGCGGTCGGCGACCGCTGGGGCGCCTACTACAGCGCGCAGGAGTACGCCGAGTTCAGCCAGGGCCTGGGCGGCCGCTACGTCGGGGTCGGCCTCTCGGTCGGCCGCGGCCAGGACGGCGCCACCGCCGTCTCCCGGGTGCAGCCCGCCGGGCCCGCCGCCGCCGCCGGGATCGCGGTCGGCGACCGGCTGCTGCGGATCGGCGCCGACCAGGCCGACCACCTGCCCGTCACCGAGGTGGTCGCCCGGTTGCGCGGACGCGAGGACGGCGAGCGGCAGGTCGGCTCCGAGGTGGTCCTGGCGGTGCAGCGGGGGGAGGGCGAGGTCCGCGAGGTGCGCCTGCGCCGGGCCCTGCTGGACAGTCAGCAGGTGGCCGCCGAACGCCTGGCGGGCGGCGTCGTCCGGGTCACCGTCCGGGCCTTCACCAGCGGGGTGGCCGAGCAGGTCCGGGCCGCCGTGCGTGACGCGCGAGCCGGGGTGGTGCTCGACCTGCGCGGCAACTCCGGCGGGCTGGTCGAGGAGGCCGCCGGCACCGCCGGGGTCTTCCTGGACGGCGGCCCGGTCGGCTCCTACCAGGACCGCGGGGGGACGCGCGAGCTGACCGCCCCGCCCGGCGGGGACCAGCGCACACCGCTCGTCGTCCTGGTGGACGGCGGCACGATGAGCGCCGCCGAACTGCTCACCGGAGCGCTCCAGGACCGCGGCCGGGCCGTGGTGGTCGGGAGCAGGACGTTCGGCAAGGGCACCGTGCAGCAGCCCAGCCGGCTCGCCGACGGCGCGGTGCTGGAACTGACCGTCGGCCGCTACTTCACCCCGGCCGGCCGCTCCCCGGAGGGCACCGGCCTGGCCCCGGACGTGCCCGCGGCCGACGCCGAGGACACCGCCGGACTCGCCCTGCGGGTGCTCGCCGGCCTGGGCACCCGCGCCTGAACCCCGGCGCGCGCGCCCAAAAGGGGCTGCCCCGACCGGCCCCGAAGTGCGAGAATGGCCCACGCTATGGCAAAGGAAACCGGACAGAAGCTGATCGCGCAGAACAAGAAGGCGCGACACGAGTACACCATCCTCGACACCTACGAGTGCGGTCTCGTGCTCACCGGCACCGAGGTGAAGTCACTGCGCGAGGGTCGGGCCAACCTGGTCGACGGCTACGCGTACATCCAGAACCACGAGGCGTGGATCGACAACGTCTTCATCCCCGAGTACACCCAGGGGACGTGGACCAACCACGCGGCACGGCGCAAGCGCAAGCTGCTCCTGCACAGGATGGAGATCCAGAAGATCGAGGCGAAGGTCCGGGACGCGGGCCACACCCTCGTCCCGCTCTCGCTGTACTTCAAGGACGGCCGGGTGAAGCTCGAACTGGCGCTCGCGATCGGCAAGAAGCTCTACGACAAGCGGCAGACCCTGAGGGAGAAGCAGGACACCCGCGAGACGGCCCGCGCGGTGGCGGCGGCCCGCCGGCGTCAGAGCTGACACGGACGGCTCGGCGTTAATCGGCTGGACCCTCGCCCGTCGCCTCGCGTAGTATGGCGGCAGCACCACGGACGGTCAACGTCCTGTTGTTTCTCAAAAAAACATGGGGATGATCGGTTTCGACAGGGGAAGTCGAAACAGGAGAAGCGAGCCGAGGAACGCGGCAATGATCTCGTTAACCACGTGTCGCAAACAAATAATCGCCAACTCTAAGAGCGATTCCCAGCAGTTCGCTCTCGCTGCCTAATAAGCTCCGATAGCGCTTGGGTGTCAGACCGGGGAGTTCCCGACCCGGACCCTGGCATAATCTAGGGAACTCAACCGTCCGCCCGGGCTGCGGGGGTGGATGGGAAATCAAACAGTAGCTGGGCCTGTTGGCGGCTTGTCCGCGTGACTGCCAGGGCCGAGAAAATCACAGCGGACTGCGCTCGGAGAAGTCCTGAATCCACTCCACTGGACCCGGGTTCGATTCCCGGCATCTCCACCACCCCATGTTCACAGTGTGCAGGCCGCCCACCGCTCAGCGGTGGGCGGCCTGCATGTTTTTCGCTCCCGATGCGGCGCGCCACCGCGGTCGCGGCGTAGGATCTTCCGTCCGCTCGTTTCCCAGAGTCGGACTCCCGCCGCAACCACCGAGGCCATGCAGAGCAACACGGACACCAGCAACACGGGCAGCGCCGCCATCGACCACGAGACGGTCCGCGCGCGAGAGATCGCCGGGGAGCAGCGCCACCTCGACACCGTCTACCACCGCCTGGAGGAGAAACTCGCCGAGGCCGAGTACATCCTGGAGGACGCCGCCAAGCGCGTGCACGTCGGCACCCCCGGCGCGCTCGCCGAGCGGGACGCCCAGGTGTACCGGGCCGGCGCGCACCTCCAGCGGCTCAACAACGAGTTCGAGGACTTCCTCTTCGGTCGGATCGACCTCCAACAGCCGGATGCCCCGGAGGAGCACGGCATCCCCTCCAACACCCCGCTCGACCCGGCCGACCCGGCCGTCGCCGAGACCCTGCACATCGGCCGGCTCGGAGTGCTGGACGCCGAGTACGGGCCGCTGGTGATCGACTGGCGGGCCCCGGCCGCGGCGCCGTTCTACCGGTCGACCCCGCTGGAGCCCGGTCGGGTGATCCGCCGCCGGGTGATCCGCTCCAAGGGCCGCAAGGTGATCGGCGTCGAGGACGACCTGCTCCGCCCCGACCTCACGCCCACGCTGGGCGGCGAGGAACTGGCGGTGGTCGGCGACGGCGCGCTGATGGCCTCCCTGGGCCGCGCCCGCAGCCACTCGATGCGCGACATCGTCTCCTCCATCCAGAAGGAGCAGGACGAGGTGATCCGCGCCCCCGCGGCCGGGGCCACGCTCGTCACCGGCGGGCCCGGTACCGGCAAGACCGCCGTGGCCCTGCACCGCGCCGCCTTCCTGCTCTACCAGGACCGCCGCCGCTACGCCGGGGGCATCCTGGTGGTCTCGCCGACCCCGCTGCTGGTCTCCTACACCGAGGGCGTGCTGCCCTCGCTGGGCGAGGAGGGCCAGGTCGCCGTCCGCGCGGTCGGTTCGCTGGTGGACGGCATCGAGGCGGGCACCTACGACACCCCGGAGGCGGCCCGGATCAAGGGCTCGGCCCGGATGACGCACCTGCTGCGCCGGGCCGCCCGGGGCGTGCTGGAGCTGGGCGCGCCGCAGGAGCTGAAGGTGGTCGCGCGCGGCGAGGTGCTGCGGCTGGACGCCGGCCGGCTCAAGGCGGTGCGCGGCAACGTCATCGGCTCGGGCGGCACTCCGCTGAACCTGCTCCGCCCGCGGGCCCGCCGGCTGCTGCTGGACGCGCTCTGGCAGGAGGTCACCCGCCACCTGCCCAGACCCACCGACCACTACGCCCGCGAGCAGCGTCAGGAGGAGAAGGAGTCCTTCGACGACTACGTCTCGGACGAGCCGCCGTTCCTGAACTTCCTGGACGCCTGGTGGCCCGTGGTCACCCCGCGCCGGGTGCTCGGCACGCTGAAGCGGACCCGGCACACCAACCGGATCGCCCGCCGCGCCGTCACCCCCGAGGAGGCGAGGGTGCTGGCCGAGTCCTGGCGGCACCTGTCCGAGCAGGGCGAGGGCGCGCTCTCCGCGCACGACGTGGCGCTGGTGGACGAGCTGCAGGTGCTGCTCGGCGAGGCGGCCCGGCCGAAGGTGCGCGAGGTCGACGCGGTGGACCTGCTGACCGGGCTGGAGGAGGTCACCACCTTCGCCGACCGTTCGTCGAGGCAGCGCGACCGCATGCCGCTGGAGCGCACCGAGTACGCGCACATCATCGTCGACGAGGCGCAGGACCTCACCCCGATGCAGTGGCGGATGATCGGCCGCCGGGCCCGGACGGCCACGTGGACCATCGTCGGTGACCCGGCGCAGTCCTCCTGGCCGTTCCCGCAGGAGGCCCAGGCCGCGCTGGACGACGTCCTGTCCGGCAAGCCGCGCCGCCGCTACACGCTGACCGTGAACTACCGGAACCCGGCCGAGATCGCGGAGGTGGCGGCCAAGGTCCTGGCCCTGGCGGCGCCCGGCACGCCGTCACCGAGCGCGGTGCGGCACGTGGGTGTCGAGCCGCGGTTCACGGCGGTGACCGACCCGGCGCCGGAGGCGTTCGGCGCGGCGTGCCGGGCCGAGCTGGAGCGGCTGCTGGGCGAGGTGGACGGCACGGTGGCCGTCGTGGTGCCGATGGACCGGCGGGCCGAGGCGGCCGGCTGGACCGCGGGGCTGGGCGAGCGCGTGGTGGCGCTGGGCAGCCTGGAGGCCAAGGGCCTGGAGTACGACGCGACCGTGGTCGCCGACCCGACCGGCATCGCCGGGGAGTCGGAGGCGGGGCTGCGGGTGCTCTACGTGGCGCTGACCCGGGCCACCCAGCGGCTGACGGTGCTGTCCGGTCCGGACGACCTGCCGGACGCGGCCGGCGTGCCCGCGCTGCTGCGCGACTGACGGGCCGTCGGGCGGGCCCTCGCCGGGGCCCGCCCGACGGGTGCGTCCCCGGGCGCGCCGACGGCCCCCGTCGACACCGAAGGCCCCTCACCCGCCGGGTGAGGGGCCTTCAGGAGCTACGACACCGACCCGCCATGCTCGCCTCGCGGCAAGTGGTCCCTCGAAGGGACGAAGGTTGGGCCCGGGGGCTTGGATCGAGCCGGTGTCCCGTCCAATGTAACGCATCGGGCCGCTGAGGCAAGAAGTTGTCGGGTCCGCACACTCAATGAACGTTATTTCTGACTACGCCCTGGTAGGTGCGACGATCGAGGTCTAGCATGCGCAGGCGAGAGCCCTCAACAATTTGTTGAACTCGCAGACGGACGGACGGAAGAAGGAACGTCGATGGCGACGGTGCCCAGTGTCTCGAACTCGATCACGGTGCGGCTGGAGGTTCCGGCCAGAGGCAACGCCGTCAGCGCGATCACCACGGCGGTCGAGTCCTCCGGCGGTTCGGTGACGGGTCTCGACGTGACCGCCTCCGGCCTGGAGGCGCTGCGGATCGACGTGACGGTGGCCGCCTTCTCGGTCGCGCACGGCGAGGAGATCGTCGAGAAGCTCCGGGCCATCGACGGCGTGGCGATCGGCAAGGTGTCGGACCGGACCTTCCTGATGCACCTCGGCGGCAAGATCGAGATGTCCTCGAAGCTGCCGATCCGCAACCGTGACGACCTCTCGATGATCTACACCCCGGGGGTCGCCCGGGTCTGCCTGGCGATCGCCGAGAACCCCGAGGACGCGCGCCGCCTCACGATCAAGCGCAACAGCGTCGCCGTGGTCACCGACGGCTCGGCCGTGCTGGGCCTGGGCAACATCGGTCCGGCCGCCGCCCTGCCGGTGATGGAGGGCAAGGCCGCCCTGTTCAAGCGGTTCGCCGGCATCGACGCCTGGCCGATCTGCCTGGACACCCAGGACACCGACGAGATCGTGGCCGTCGTCAAGGCGATCGCCCCGGGCTTCGCCGGCATCAACCTGGAGGACATCTCGGCGCCGCGCTGCTTCGAGATCGAGGCCCGGCTGCGCGAGGCCCTGGACATCCCGGTCTTCCACGACGACCAGCACGGCACCGCGATCGTGGTGCTGGCGGCCCTCACCAACGCGCTCAAGGTGGTCGGCAAGGAGATCGCCGACATCCGGGTGGTGATGTCGGGCGCCGGCGCCGCCGGTACCGCGATCCTCAAGCTGCTGCTGGCCGCCGGCGTCGAGCACGCCACGGTGGCCGACGTGAGGGGCGTGGTCCACGAGGGCCGCGACGACCTCAACGAGAGCCTGCGCTGGATCGCCGAGCACACCAACCGCTCGGGCCGCACCGGCAGCCTCAAGGAGGCCGTGGCGGACGCCGACGTCTTCATCGGCGTCTCGGCCCCGAACGTGCTGGACGGCGACGACCTGGCCACCATGGCCGAGGACGCGATCGTCTTCGCGCTGGCCAACCCGGACCCGGAGGTCGACCCGGCGGTGGCCCGCCAGACCGCCGCGGTGGTCGCCACCGGCCGCAGCGACTTCCCGAACCAGATCAACAACGTGCTGGTCTTCCCGGGTGTCTTCCGGGGCCTGCTGGACGCCCAGAGCCGCACGGTCAACACCGAGATGATGATCGCCGCCGCCCGGGCGCTGGCCGCCACCGTCGGCGACGACGAGCGGAACCCGAACTACATCATCCCGAGCGTGTTCCACAAGGACGTCGCCAAGACCGTGGCCTCCGCCGTCCGGGACGCCGCCCTGGCCGCGGCCTCGGAGGCGCCCGCCCCGTGGCGGCCGACCCCGGGCATCGTGGGGACGCTCGACACCGCGTCCTTCCCCTCCGTCAAGCTCTGACCGGGCCGCTCGACCCGTGTCGCGCATCGGTCAAATGACCGAATAGCGACCTTACCCGCCCAATCCCGCCCCGAACCCTTGCGACACAAGGGCGAGGGGCGTGTTTGGGCTTGTCGGACCTAGGGCGTACGGTAGCCCTGCACGGGGCAGGCGTGTCCGACAAGTACGGAACGTCCCCCTGGTCTTCCGGCGCGTCGTCCCGACCGCCGCCCGCGCCCGGTCCGCCGGAGCCGACGGAGCGTCACACCTCCGGCGGGCGGGCGCTGTTCGGGTCGTGACGCCGGGGCCCGATTGGCTTTCTCGGGGCCGGTCGGGGCAGGATTCGTATCCGGGCAGGCAGGCGGGCCTTCGAGGGCACGGCGCGCGGCACTGGGTGCGGACCCGGCCCGCGACCACGCATTGCCTGCATGAGCACAGTGTGCGGACCTGCGGCCCATCCGGGTGCCCCCCGGTGGGAGCACCGATGGGCCCCCGCACACCGCAAGCGAACAGACCACAGGAGTACACATGAACCGCAGTGAGCTGGTGGCCGCGCTGTCCGAGCGCGCCGAGGTGACCCGCAAGGACGCCGACGCCGTTCTGGCCGCCTTCGCCGAGATCGTCGGCGAGGTCGTCGCCAAGGGCGACGAGAAGGTCACCATCCCCGGTTTCCTGACCTTCGAGCGCACCCACCGCGCCGCCCGCACCGCCCGCAACCCGCAGACCGGCGAGCCGATCCAGATCCCCGAGGGTTACAGCGCCAAGGTCAGCGCCGGTTCCAAGCTGAAGGAAGCCGCCAAGGGCGCCTGAACCACCCCTTGAACGCCCGAGAGGCCGGGCTCCCCGTGAGGGGGGCCCGGCCTCTCGCCGTCGGGCGCCGCCGGGCGGGGGCCCCCGGGCCCGTCCGGCGCCCACCAGC